>NZ_MTHE01000020.1:0-29473 GCF_001956865.1 Brevundimonas sp. ZS04 | reverse complement strand
CCCCACCCGGTCGCTGCGCGACCACCCTCCCCATGAAGGGGAGGGAGAAAGAGGACTCCATGACCCGTCCCCGACCGCCGCGCGCCGCTGCGTCTCCGCCTGTTCCCGATGACGACGACCGGCCCCTGCATCCGGCCGAGGAGCGTCGGCTGCGACGCGAGCTGGCCAGCCGCATCGATCACCTGTGGGCCATCGCCGAGCGGCGTCGCGTGCGCTGGGCGACGCCGCCCTTCATCCCCGATTCATGAGGCCCTGTTCATGAGGCTTACAGGCAACATGGCCGCGCGCCGTCGAGCTTGGCCGCAAAATGGGATGCGACCTTGCGGCGAAAATGCGGCATGGTGCGTTCAGGAGAGACTCGATGACCAAGTCCAGCAATGAATCCGACGCCCGCGCCGCCCTGCGCGTGGTCTCCTCGCCGGAAGCCGAGGTCTATGACCTGATGCGCGCGCCCGAAACCACCGCCGAACGGGTCAAGCGCCTGCAGGCCGAAGCCCGCGCCCTGGCGCTCGAACAGGTCGAGGCCCTCGAAGCCGCCCTGTGCAAGGCCGCAGACATGGCCAAGGAGATCGCCGACGGCGGCGACGCCTATCCCGTCGGCGCCCGCGAACTGGCCGCCCGCCTGGTCCAGGATCTGCCCGCCAAGGCCGAGACCATGAAGGCCATCGTGGCGAAGAGTCATCCTTGATCGGCCGCGGTCAGAAGGCTCCGCCTTCTCGACCCGACGCGGCCTGTGCGCTTCGCGCCGCGCCTCCCTTCAACGCCCTCATCCTCGGGCTTGACCCGAGGATCCAGCAGGCGCGCCGCTACGACCCCACCACGTCCTCGTACTCAGGATGGCGCTTCAGCCAGGCGACGGCATAGCTGCAATGCGGGATCAGGGTCAGCCCCTCGGCGCGGGCGTGCTCTGCCAGGGCCTGCATGAAGCGGCCCGCCGCCCCCGCGCCGCGCAGGGCCGGGTGCGCCTCGACGTGCAGGATGACGCGGGCGTGGCCGCGCACCGCATACTCGGCCCAGACGGGATGCTCGGTCCCGTCCGCATCGGCGAACATCTGCTGGAAGCGGCGATCGGCGGCGTGGTCTTTGAAGGCGGGCACGGCGGCTCCTCCCGAATGGATCAGTTCAGGCCGGCCGGTCGGTCAGCAGGGCCATCAGACCCAGAACGCTTTTCACCGTGAACCAGATCGACACCAGCAGCAAAAGAAGCCCGAACAGCAGAAGGAACGGAATCCCGATCAGCAGAACGGAAGCCACCGCACTGACCGCCACCAGCACCCACAGGACGGCGCTGATCCAGAACACCGACCAGAACAGGCTGATCTGGTCCTCGACGTGCTGGGCCGCCAGCCCGGTCGCCGAGCCCCGGTTCATATAGGCCAGCGCCAGGCCGACCAGCACCAGCAGGTTCGCGCTGGGGATCGACAGGATATAGAGAATCCACGCCACCACGGCGCCGTCTCGGCCCGCGACGGGCGCGGCGGTGTTCTGATCGCTCATGACGGCGGGCCTTTCAGTAGAAAAGACGACGCGGCTCGGCGATGGGCCGCCCGGTCAGCAGATCCTTCAGGCCCAGGGCGCCGCGCACGATGGTCCACACCGCCATGACGAACAGGACGAAGACCCCGACGTTGACCAGGATCAACACCGCCCCGGCGATGATGGCGCACACCGCCGCCAACAGTGTCCGCTGCTGGAAGACGAAGTGGCTGCGCAGCATGGGATCGACGGGCGCGGGGCGGCGCCACACGCGCAGCAAGCCGATCGCCGCCGCCGCGCCGAAGGTCGGCGCCGCCAGCAGGATCAGGGCGTAGCCCGCATAGAGCCCCGTCAGATCGGCCGAGGCCTCGCCGCCGCTGTTGCTGCTGTAATCGCCGGACTGGACCATCGGAACCTCTTGTCAGGCCGGGATGATGGCGGGACGGACGATCCCGCGCAACCGGCCTCAGCGCGAATAGGCGACTTCGCAGGCGGCGGCGGCCGCATCGGGAATGGCGCCGGGCTTTTCGACCCGCACGACGACGTTCAGCACGCGGGGATCGGCCAGGCAGGCGACGGCCGCGCGCTCGGCGAAGGTCTCGATCAGGGCGATGTGCGGCCCCGCCGCCAGCTCGCGCACGATGCGGGCGACGCCGTCATAGTCCAGCGTATCGGCCAGCCGCTCGACCGGGGCGGCGCCCAGGTCCAGCTCGACGTCCACCACCAGGGGCTGCAGCCGTCCATGCTCATGATCATAGAAGCCGATGGAGGCCTCGACCTTCAGGGCGCGGACCATGACCTTCAGGCCCAGGCGGCGCGGCTCGACGGACGGCAGGGGGGTGACGACGGCGCTCAAGACCAGGTCTCCGGCGGCAGAAGATCATTGATGCTGAAATCGGCCCGATCGCACCAGGCGCCCAGTTCCCAGGCCCGCTCCGCCTCGGTCAGGCCGCGCGTCAGGACGGTATTGGTCGGCGTCTCCTCGATGGCCAGTTCGGCCAAGCGGAACGGCAGGCCCTCGGCGGCCAGGATGGCTTCCAGCTTGCGCCACAGGGCGATGACCAGGGCCTCGGTCGTCGGATCGCCGTCCACGGTCAGCACCTGGTTCAGGCGATGCGGCTCATGCTGGCGGAACCAGGCCAGCAGGGGGTCGGCGCGGTTCAGCTGGAAGGCGTGGTCCAGGCTGCGGTCGACGAAACCGTGCCAGCGCGCCTTCAGCCGCTCGAACGAGGCCGCGTGGTTGGAGCCGCCGAAGGCGATCTCGGCCGTCGGCTCCAGCGTCACCGTCACGAACTCATTGTGCCCATGCGGCACGGCGCATTTCGACCCCGCATCGGCGATCAGCCGGTGCGCCATCGAGAAGCGGCGAGTGAAACGGACAGCGGGCATGAAGGTCTCAGGATGAATGGCGGCAGCTAAAGCACCAACCTATCGGCAAATAAAGGTCATGTGACGACGAACGCCTTCAGGCGAATTCCAGATCGCGTTCGCGGCGGGTCAGGCCCGCGCCGGCGTCCACCACCAGGTTCTGCCCCGTCAGGCTGCGCGCTGTCAGGATGAAGGTCAGGGCGGCCGCCAGATCCTCGACCGCCACCGGCCGCTTCAACGGCGTGGCCTCGGCCCCCGCCTGATAGTCGGCCTCGGGCCAGCCGGCCGAGGGCAAGGTCAGACCCGGCGCGATGCCGCAGACGCGGATGCGCGGCGCCAGGGCCAGCGCCAGGGCCCCGGTCATATGGGCGATGCCCACGCGGCTGACGGTATAGGAGAAGAAGTCGGGGTTCGGCGCCGTGACCTTATAATCCAGCATATTGACCACCACGCCCTCATCCCCGTCGGGCAGGCGCGCGGCGAAGTCCCGGATCAGGGCCAGGGGCGCCAGGACGTTGACCTCGTGGTGAAGGCGCAGGTCCGCCTCCTGGAAGGTCTCCAGCTGGTCATAGACAAACAGGGAGGCGTTGTTGACCAGCGCCCGCAACGGCCCGAAGGCGGCGGCCTGATCGATCAGGGCGGCGCGCGCCCCGGCGTCCGTCAGCTCGGCCTGGACGGCGACGGCGCGCCGTCCCATGGCCTCGATGGCCTGGACCACGGCCTGCGCGCCTTGCGCGTCCGAGCGATAGTGGACGACGACGTCATGGCCCGCCTGGGCCGCCGCCTTCGCCAACACCGCCCCGATCCGGCGCGAGGCGGCCGTGACCAGCGCCACGCCCCTCGAAGGGGCGTCAGCCGACCTGGGCTCAGTCAACCCGGCCGAACTCGAAGTAGTTGAAGGCGGCGACGACGGCGATGAAGGCGAAGATGGTGGCGATGGCCAGCATGATGGGTCTCCTGTTCCGCCCCCGAATAGGGGCAAGCGCGCCCCTGTTCAAGCCATGGCTCAGTCGTCAACGACCATGCCGGGCGGAGGCGGCGACAAGGTCTGCGGACATTGCGGCTGACTTTCAAAGTGCGCGCGATAGTCGGCGAAGGGGACGGGGAAGGCCATCTCCTCGCGGCGAGCCTCCAAGTCTTCGACACTCTCGATCGGATAGGGCCGCCATTTGCCGTTGTCGCAACGAAACTGCGTCCCATAGCGCTGGGGGCGTCCCTCGGATGTCGCCAAGCGGTCAAACATCATGGCGTAGCTCTGACCGTCGATTTCGCCCGTCGCGACCAGCGGCTCCAGTACGGGAAGGAAACGCCGCCACAGACCCTCGTCCGAATGCTGGATAATGTGGAAAGCGGCCGCAGAGGCTTTGTCGCCATATCGACTTTTCAGAAACCAGCCTTCGGGCGGCGTCATCGCCAGAAGCGCCTGCTGATTTTCCTGGTCCACCGCTTCGATCACTGCTCCCGCAGCTCGAACCGCCGCCATGCGCTCCGTGTCCGGTATGCGCGAGAAATCCAAGCGGGTAATGACCTGCCGTCCCGCCTGATCCAACTCCCCCATCCGCTCCAGGCGCGCCCTGTCGTCAAGCGCCGTCCCAAGGACGGCGTGCCGCGCGCGCACCTCTTCAATCGCCATGCTCACTGGCGCGATGATCTCCTGCGTCTCAGGCGAAAGCGCCTGAAGTTGAAGCCCCAACATGACCGCCGCCAGCAACATCGTCGTCCCCCGCTCCTCTTCACAGCAGACTACCACAAGCCATGGTGCGCCTTACCATCCGCCATGCCATGCTTGCCGAATGACCACCTGGCGCACTCGCATCGAACCCTTCACCCGGCCGCTGTTCTTCGCCTGGTCGCGGATGAGCCGGGGCATGACGCTGGGCGTGCGCGGCGTCGCGGTCGACGCAGAAGGTCGCGTCCTGCTGGTCAAGCACACCTATCTGGCCGGCTGGTGGCTGCCGGGCGGCGGGGTGGACAAGGGCGAGACGACGCAAGGCGCCGCCATCCGCGAACTGCGCGAGGAGGCCGGACTGATCGTCAGGGGCGAGCCGCGCCTCTTGTCGGTCCACTCCAACGAACGCTTTTTTCCAGGGGATCATGTGCTGGTCTTCCGCATCGACGCCTTCGACCTGACCGAGCGGACCAGCCATGGCGAGATCGCCGAGATCGGCTGGTTTCACCCCGACGCCCTGCCCGAGGACGCCACCCGCGCCACCCGCGATCGCCTGGCCGAGATCTTCGGCGGCGCCGCGCCCGATCCGAACTGGTGAGACCGTCGATGCAGCTTCCCGTCCTCGCCCTGCTGGCCATGATCCTGGGCGGCGCCGCCACCGCCCTGCAGGGACCGACCAATGCGCGGCTGGCCAGCGCCGTCGGCTCGCCGGTCAATGCGGCGCTCGTCTCCTTCTTCGTGGGAACCGTCGCCCTGGCCCTCGTCGCCGTGACGCTGCAGGCGCGGCCGGACGTGCAGGCGATGAAGGCCCTGCCCGCCTGGGCCTGGCTGGGCGGCCTGTACGGCTGCGTCTTCGTGGTGGCCGCCGCCTGGGGCGTGCCCAAGATCGGCGTGGCGCTGACCATCACCCTGATGGTGGCGGGCCAGCTGGCGCTCAGCCTCATACTCGACCACTTCGGCGTCATGGGCGTGCCGCAGCAGCCGATCAGCCTGACCCGCATCGCCGGGGTGCTGCTGGTGATCGGCGGGGTGCTTCTGGTCCGGCGCGGCTGAGCCTATATCCCGGCTGATGACCGACCCGACGCCCGACATTCCGGAGACGCCCGACTCGCAGGCGAACGCCCTTCCGCTTCAGGCCGCCGAACTGATCGCGGACGAGGCCCGGCGCGCGCCCGACAAGCCCGGCGTCTATCGCATGTACGGCGAGGACGGCGCCTGCCTCTACGTCGGCAAGGCCAAGTCGCTGAAGAAGCGGGTGGTGCAATATGCGCAAGGCCGCTTCCACACCCAGCGCATCGGCCTGATGGTGTCGCTGACCCGCTCGATGGAGCTGGTGGTCACGGCGTCCGAAACCGAGGCCCTGCTGCTCGAATCGAACTTCATCAAAAAGCTGAAGCCGCGCTTCAACGTCCTGCTGCGTGACGACAAGTCCTTCGCCGAGCTGATGATCCGCCGCGACCACCGCGCGCCCCAGGTCCGCAAGCATCGCGGCGCCCATACGATTCCCGGCGACTACTTCGGCCCCTTCGCCTCGACCTGGGCGGTCAACCACACGCTGAACACCCTGCAGAAAGCCTTCCTGCTGCGGTCCTGTTCGGACAGCGTCTATGAGACCCGCACCCGCCCCTGCATGCTGCATCAGATCAAGCGCTGCTCGGCGCCCTGCACCGGCCTGATCTCGCTGGAGGATTACGGCGATCTGGTCACGGAGGCGGAACAGTTCCTGCGCGGCAAGTCGCGCGCCGTCATCGGCCGCCTGTCGCAGGAGATGCAGGCGGCCTCCGACGACCTCGACTTCGAAACCGCCGCCCGGGTGCGCGACCGCATCCGCGCCCTGTCGGCCATCGCCATGGAGAACAGCGTCAACGCCGAGGGCGTGGCCGAGGCCGATGTCTTCGCCCTGCACGCCGAGGGCGGTCAGGCCTGCGTTCAGGTCTTCTTCTATCGCGCCGGCCAGAACTGGGGCGGCCGCGCCTATTTCCCGCGCGTGGACAAGAGCGACAGCGACCCGGAAATCCTCGCCGCCTTCCTGGGCCAGTTCTATGAGGACAAGCCGGTCCCGCGCCTGATCCTGTCCAACGTCCGCCCGCATGAGCTGGAGCTGCTGGAGGAAGCCTTCAGCATGAAGGCCGAGCACAGGGTCGAGATCGCTCGCCCCCAACGCGGCGGCAAGGCCAGTCTGGTCGACCACGCCCTGACCAACGCCCGCGAGGCGCTGGGCCGCAAGCTGGCCGAGAACTCGGCCCAGTCGAAGATTCTGGATGAGGTGTGCGAGGCCTTCGGTCTGGACGCCCGGCCCGAGCGGATCGAGGTCTATGACAACGCCCATATTCAGGGGACCAACGCCGTCGGCGGCATGGTCGTCGCGGGGCCGGAGGGCTTCCGCAAGAACCAGTACCGCAAGTTCAACATCCGCGGCGAAGACCTGACGCCCGGCGACGACTACGGCATGATGCGCGAGGTCATGCGCCGCCGCTTCGGCAAGATGGTCAAGGACGAGGAAGCCGGAGAGGCGGTCGAACGCCCCGACCTGCTGCTGGTCGACGGCGGGGCGGGCCAGTTGGCCGAGGTGCTGGCCGTCATGGCCGATCTGGGCGTCGACGACATCGCCGTGGTCGGCGTGGCCAAGGGGCCGGACCGCGACGCGGGCAAGGAGCATTTCTTCATGCCCGGCAAGCCGCCCTTCATGCTGCCGCTGAAGAGCCCGGCCCTCTACTACATCCAGCGGCTGCGCGACGAGGCGCACCGCTTCGCCAACGGCGCCCACGCCAAGCGCCGCTCCATGGACATCAAGAAGAACCCACTGGACGAAATCGAAGGCGTCGGGCCGGGACGCAAGAAGGCCCTGCTGCACGCCTTCGGCTCGGCCAAGGGGGTCAGCCGCGCCTCCGTCGCCGATCTGGTCAAGGTGGACGGCGTCAATCAGTCGCTGGCCGAGCGCATCCACGGCTTCTTTCACAAGTCGTGAAACACATGCATTTGCGGTTGAGCGACCAACCGTCGCGGGTTTAGGAAGCGCCTCATGACCAACGAATTGACCAAGGGCTATCACCGCTTCCGCCAGAATCGGTGGCCGTCCGAACGCGCCGAGTACGAAGCCCTGGCCGCCAACGGTCAGAAGCCGCACACCCTGGTCGTGGCCTGTTCCGACAGCCGCGCCGACCCGGCCCTGATCTTCGACACGGCGCCGGGCGAGCTGTTCGTGGTGCGCAACGTCGCCAACTTGGTCCCCCCCTATGAGCCGGACGGCAAGCTGCACGGCGTCTCGGCGGCGCTGGAGTTCGGCGTCAATGTGCTGAAGGTCAAACATGTCGTCGTCATGGGCCACGCCTCGTGCGGCGGGGTGAACGCCATGCTGAACGGCGCCCCCGCCAACTGTCAGGACTTCGTCGCCCCCTGGGTCGAGCAGGCCGCCCCCAGCGTGCGCCGCGCGGTCGAGACCCTGCCCGCCGAACAGGTCGAGTGCGCGGCCGAAGAAGCCGTGGTGCGCCTGTCGCTGGACAATCTGCGCACCTTCCCCTGGATCGCGGAAAAGGAGGCGGCGGGCGAACTGAAGCTCAGCGGCCTGCATTTCGGCATCGCGCTGGGCATCCTGTCCAAGCTGACGGGACCGGGACGGTTCGAGCGGCTGGACTGAGGCGTTCGGTCCGGCGCGGCGCCCTCGCCTCTGGCCGCGAACCGTGGCACACCCGGCGTGTTGCAACGGAAGACGTCATGGCCCCTGCCTACAAAGCCATCCCCAACATCCTGACCAGCCTGCGGCTAGCGGCCGGGATCGTCATGTTCCTGCTGCTGGCGGGCGCGACCAGCGGTTTTCCCTTCGTCTCGGCCTGGCTGAGCCCCGACGACCAGTTCGCCATGTACCGGACGGGCTTCTGGATCTTCGTCATCGCCGCCTCGACGGACTGGATCGACGGCTATCTGGCCCGTCGCTGGAACGCCACGACGCGCTGGGGCGCCATCCTTGACCCGATCGCCGACAAGATCCTGGTCACCGGCGCCGTGCTGGGCGTTCTGACGAGCGGCTCGGTGCAGCAGATCATCATCCCCTGCGGCCTGATCCTGTTCCGCGAGTTCGCGGTCTCGGCGCTGCGCGAAACCATGGCCGGGCGCATCAACCTGCCCGTCACCCTGGCCGCCAAGTGGAAGACGACGCTGCAGATGGTGGCGCTGGGCTGCCAGCTGTTCGCCCGCAACTGGGACGGCTGGGGTCTGCCGTTCGACTACCTGCCCGCCTTCCAGCTGTTCTCCGACGCCCTGATCTGGCTGGCCGCCATCGTCACCCTGTGGACCGGCTGGCAGTATTTCAGCGCGGCGCAAAAGCAGATGCGGGATCTCTAAATCCTTCTCCCCTTGTGGGAGAGGGTGGTCCGTCAGGACCGAATGAGGGGTGTTAGCGCGACGGCAAGAAAAAAGGGGCACAAGCTGCGGAGGTTGAACTTCAACCCGCACCGCCAACACCCCTCATCCGTCAGGCTCCGCCTGCCACCTTCTCCCAGAAGGGGAGAAGGACGTTAGAGCGCCTTCTCGAGCACCACGAACTCCAGCTCGCGCGTCTGAGGCAGGCCGAAGCGTTCGTCGTCCAGCGGAAACGGCCGCGTCTCGCCGGTCAGACGATAGCCGCGCCGCTCGTACCAGGCGATCAGCTCGGCGCGTTGGCGGATGACCGTCATCTCCATGCGCGTCGCGCCGAAACGGTCGATCGCCTCGGCTTCGGCGGCGGCGATTAGCCAACGACCAAGACCGCCCGCCTGGCGCCGCGGATCAACGGTCAGCAGGCCGAGATAGGCCAGGCCTTCGCCCTGTTTGGCCACCTGGACGCAGCCGGTCAGGACGCCGTCGATCTCGGCCAGCAGCAGCACCCGCGACGCATCGGCCAGGATGTCGCGCAGCTCCGCCTCATCCGTGCGCTGGCCGCCCAGAAGATCGGCTTCATGGGTCCAGCCCGCCTTGGCGCTGTCGCCGCGATAGGCGCTCTCGATCAGACGGTGCAGCGCCGGAACATCGTCCGGCGCGGCGGGACGGAAGGTCGCTTCGCTCACTGGACGCCCAGCTCGCTGAGCAGGTGATCCATGTCGTAGACGTCGCGCAGGGCCGTGGTCACGGCCTGGGTGGTGACGATGACGCTGCGGTTGACGTTGCGGTCATAGCCGTAGGCGTTGCGCTGGGTCAGGACAGTGGAGTCGAAGTTGGCGCCGATGATCTCGCCCTTGGCGTTGACGGCGGGCGAACCCGACGAGCCGCCGATGGTGTCAGACGAAACAGCCATGTTCATCACCGCATTGGGGTCGATGCGATCCTTGGCGGCCAGCAGTTTGGGCGCGACGTTGAAGGGCTCGGCGCCCGTCGCCCGGTCCCACAGGCCCGCGAAGGTGGTGAAGGCAGGGATACGCTGGCCCGGAACATCCGTGCCCTCGACCCGGCCGTAGGTCAGGCGCAGGGTGCCGGTGGCGTCTGGGTAGACGGCGTCGCCGAAGACGGCGAAGCGGGCGGCGGCCAGTTGCGCGGAGGCGCGGTCGGTCGGCGCCTTGACCTTGTCATCCCACTCGGTGCGGACGGCGCGGGCCTCGGCGTCGATGGCCAGGACATACTGGATCAGCGGGTCGGTCGAGGCCTGGACGGCGGGCAGGCCGCCTTCCCACAGGGCGCGGCGCACGGCGGGATCGGCCAGCCTGGTGCCCTCGATCAGGCGCGCGGACAGGGCCTCGGGGCTTTCCTTGCCCAACAGGGTGCGGGCGTAGGGGCTGTCGACCGTCAGCCATTCGCGGGTCTTGGACAGCCACCACTCCAGACGGATCTGCTCAAGTTCCGGATAGGTCGGCCGCTCGGCGAACAGGCTGGATTGCACGCCCGGCAGACGGCTGTCGGCGAACTCAGGCAGACGCTGGTCCGACGGCTTGGCGCGCTCCTGCGCCCCGCGCACGATGGCCCGCGCCCAGCTGAACAGCGGCGAGCCGCCCGCGACCGAGGTCGTGCCCATGCCCGTGCCGCCTTCCAGCAGGGCCATCGGGGCGTAGAGCTCGCGCGCGATCGGTTGCACCTCGGCCAGCGCGGCCCAGGGATCGCCGACTTCGGCCGACAGGGCTTCATTTTCGGCGACGCGGCGGTGGAAGACGGTCTCCTGACCGGCCAACTGGTCCATGAAGGCCGGGTCGATCAGGGCCGCCATGCGCCCACGGCCGCGCTTGTAGGTGTTCTCCACGCCGACGATGGGGTCCATGGCGATGAAGGCCTGTTCCTCGCCCTCTTCCGAATAGCGGATCAGACGGCCGCGCAGCTCCGACGCGATCAGCTGATCCAGCGGCAGCACCACGTCGCGGATGGTCATCAGCTGGGCCTGGGTCAGCAGGCGCTGGGTCGAGCCGGGGTTGCCGGTGACGAAGACGGGTTCGCCTTCGGTCGGCTTGTTCGGGTTCCAGGTGAAATGGGTCGGCGTCGCGGCGGGCTTGCCGTCTTCATACAGACGAATGAAGGCCGCATCGATGGCGAAGCGCGGGAAGGAGAAGTTGTCCAGGTCGCCGCCGAAGGTCGCGGCGCGGTCCTCCGGCGCCCAGGCCAGACGCACGTCGGAGTATTTGCGGAACTTGTAGAGCTTGAACTGACCGCCGCGATACAGGCTGACGACCTGGCAGCGGATCTTGGGATCGTTCCCGCAGGCCTCGGTCTCGATGCGGCCGGCCTCGGCCTCGCGCGCCTGAGTATAGGCCTGGCCGTCCAGGCCCTCGCCCGCCTTCTGGACACGCGCGGTGACGTCGGTGATGTCGGTCAGGATCTCAGCCGAGCCGCCGGGGCATTTCAGCTCCTCCTCGCGGCTCTTGGGCGTGAAGCCCGTCTCGGCGTATTGCAGCTGGGGCGTGGACAGGTTCGCGACGCAGGTGGCGACGCAGTGGTTGTTGGTCATCACCAGCCCCTCGGCCGAGATGACGCCCGCCGAGCAGCCGCCGAACTTCACCGAGGACTGGCGGACGCGGTCCAGCCAGGCCTGGTCGATGCTCGTGCCCAGCGTCTGATTGGCGCGGGCGATCGGGAAGTTGTCATAGGTCCACATGCCCTCTTCAGCCTGGGCCGAAGACGCGGCGGCGAAGGCCAGGACGGCGGCCGAGGCGAAAAGCGAAAGGGTGTGAGCAGGGCGCATGAAGTATCCTCGGCGTCGCCGCCTCGACCGTCGTCGAGGCCCAGGTTGCAGCTTCTGGAAGCCAGAGCCGTCTTGCGGTCAGTCTGAACAGAACCTGGACCGAAACCGCAACCCCTGCCGAGCGCATTCACAGGGCGCGTTCGCAGGTCTAGATTCGGCGAATGGCGAAACGAGACAGGGTTGAGGCGATGGCCGACGACTTCCCCCAGGGCGTGGCGCATCTGGTCCCGGACGACATGCGGGCGCGGCTGTCCTCCGATCCCGCAAGCCTGGAGCTGTGGCGGAGCCTGACGCCGCTGGGCCGCAATGAGTTCATCTGCTGGGTCGAAGACGCCAAACAGGCCGCCACCCGCCAGAAACGGATCGAACGTGCGGTCGAGGAACTGCACGAAGGCAAGCGCCGCCCCTGCTGCTGGGCGGGCTGCATCCACCGCACCGACAAGGCGCCCAGCCGCTGGCAGCAGGCCGTGCTCATCGAGAAGAAGGGCAAGCCGCAGTAGTCCTGAGCGGACAAAGAAAAAGGGGCGCCCGAAGACGCCCCTCAAATCCCGGACCTGAATCCGACAGGCTTAGCGACGCACGCCCAGTTCGCGCAGCAGGCGCGGCTGGTTGTAGACGGTGCGCAGGGCCTCGGTGACGGCGGCGGTCGAGACCGTCACCGTGCGGTTCAGCTCGCCGTCATAGCCGAACGAGCCGCCCAGGGAGTGGATGTTGCCGTCGAAGGCGGCGCCGATCACTTCACCCTTGGCGTTGATCACCGGCGAGCCGGAGTTGCCGCCGATAATGTCGTTGGTCGAGACGAAGTCGTAAACGACGTCCTTGTTGATCCGGTCCTGCGCCGCGACGAAACGTTCGGAGGCGTTGAACGGCTCGGCGCCGGTGGCGCGCTCGTACAGACCGCCCATGTAGGTGAAGGACGGCACGGTCACGCCGCGATGGGTCCAGCCCTTCACCTGGCCGTAGGACAGGCGCAAGGAGAAGGTCGCGTCGGGGTAGAGGTTGTCGCCATAGACGGCGAAGCGAGCCTGGGCGACCTTTTCCGCGGCGCGGGCGGTCGGGGCGTTGACGCCGGCGTCCCACTGGGTGCGGATCGCTTGCGCCGCATTGTCGTTGGCCAGGACGAAGGCGATCATCGGGTCGCCCGAGGCGGCCAGCTGCTCCGGCGTCATGGCCAGGGCCTCGGCGCGGAAGGCCGGGTCGATCAGGCGGCTCTGCACCAGGCGGGCGGCGATGACTTCGGGGCTTTCGGCGCCCAGCATGGCCTTCACGTCAGCGCTGTCGACCGTCAGATACTCGCGGGTCTTCAGCATCCAGTGCGACAGCTGGATCTCCTCGACGCCCAGCGGGATCGGCGCTTCCGAGGCCAGGCGACGGCCCAGGGCGGCGATGTCGCTGTCGGCGTAGCCGGCGCGGCGCTCAGCTGCGGGCTTGGCGCGCTCCTTCGACGCGCGGACGATCGACCGGGCGTAGGAATACAGGGTCGAGCCGCCGCCGGCGTTCGCCTCAAGCTGGCGATAGGGCAGGTAGAGGTCGCGGGCCGTGACCTGCACCTTCTCCAGATCGCCCCACGGGTCGCCGATGCGCTCGGCCACGGCCGGGTCGGCGGCGACGCGTTGACGCAGTTCAGCCTCTTCCTGGCGCTTCTTGCCCATGAAAGTCGGGTCCGTCAGGGCGCCCTGCTGGCCGTAGTAGACCTTGAAACTGTTCTCCAGACCGAAGATGGGGTCGAGGGCGACCCGCTTCTCTTCCTCGCCGGTCGTCGAATATTCGACCAGACGGCCGCGCAGTTCGGCGCTCTGGATCAGGGTGATCGGAATCTGCTGGTCGCGCAGACGCTCCAGCTGGCTGATGGTCAGCAGACGCGAGGTCGAGCCGGGGTTGCCCGCGACGAAGGTGACTTCGCCGTCGACCGGGGCGTTGGGATTCCACTTCAGGTGGTTGGGCGAGGCGACCGGCTTGCCGTCCTCATAGGCGCGCAGGAAGGCGGCATCGAGGGCGTAGCGCGGGAAGTTGAAGTTGTCCGGGTCGCCGCCGAAGAAGGCCGCCTGGAACTCCGGCGCGAAGGCCAGACGCACGTCTTCATACTTGCGGAACTGATAGAGGGCGTATTTGCCGCCGCGATAGAAGCTGATGACCTGGCAGGTCAGCTTGCGGTCGTCGCCGCAGGCTTCCTTCTGGATGGCGTCGATCTCGGCCGAACGGGCGGCGACGAAGGCGGCGCCTTCCAGACCCGAGCCGGCGCCCAGGACGCGCTCGGTCACGTCGGTGATGTCGGTCAGAACCTCGGCCGTCTGACCGGGGCAGGTCTTCTCTTCCTCACGCGTGGCGGGCATCCAGCCGTTCTTGACGTAGTCGTTCTGGGCCGTCGACAGATCCTGGACGCAGGAGATGACGCAGTGGTGGTTGGTCAGGATCAGGCCTTCGCCCGACACGAACGACGCCGAGCAGCCCTGCAGGCGCACCGCCGCGTTCCGCACGCGATCCAGCCACGACTGGTCGATGCGCGTGCCGTATTTGTCGTTCACCGTCTGGATGGGGAAGTTGTCGAAGGTCCACATGCCCTCGTCGGCGCGAGCAGCCGAAGCGGGGGCGTTGACCACCACGACGGCCATGCCGAGGGCGGCCAGGGAAGCCGTGAACGAAAGAGTGCGGCGAAGCGACATAGGCGTCTCCGAATAGGCGGGACACCACGCCACGCCTTGCTGTTGCGCGTCACTAGCCTTGCCGGGGGCGCTTCCTCAAGCCCCGTGACAAATCCGGCAGAGCCAGCCTTACCCCGATTTAACTTGGCCCGGGGGCGAGGCGCGGTCAGATAACAGCGCAAGTCAGGGGAATGAATACGCGTCATGTCGCTCGCGCTATCCACGCTGCTCTTCGAGTGGCGCCGCTATATGGCCGCCGTCATGGCGCTGGCCCTTTCGGGTCTGCTCGTGCTGGCCATGACCGGTGTCTTCATCGGCATCGGCAAGGGCTTCACCGCCCAGATCGAACGGTCCGGTGCGGACATCATGATCCTTCAACCGGGCGCCAAGAGCCTTATCAACGGGCCGTCGGGCGTGCCGCGTCGCTTCATCCCGCTGGCCTACAACCATCCCGAGGTGGTCGAGGTTCAGCCCCTGGACGGCGCCGGCGGCACCTTCCAGTCGGTCAATGAAGTCGACCCCACCCGCAGCCAAGCCGACAACGCCAAGCAGGGCGCTCCGCGTCTGAAATTCGTCCAGTCCAGCATCATCGACACCACGCCCGGCTCGGTCACCATTCCGACCGACTATTCACGCGAACTGGTCGACGCCCTGCGCCAGCCCTACACCGTCGCGGTCGATGAAACGGCGCTGACGACCCTGGGCGTCAAGCTGGGCGACAAGGCCCTGTACAACGGTCAGACCGTCACGGTCGTCGGCGTCACCCGCGGCTATCCCAACATGATGCAGCCCGGCGTGGTCATGTCGCGCGACACCCTGCGCATGCTGGGTCAGGCCGACACCGGCCCGCGCGTCGGCCCCCTGATGATCAAGATCAAGGATCCTGCCCGCGCCGCGATCGTGGTCGCCCAACTGAACACCATGGGCAACGGCCAGTGGAAGGCCTGGACCCGCCAGGATCTGGCCGACGCCAACGCCGGCGCCATGTTCGAAGAAGGCATCCTGGTCATCATCATCGGCGGCTGCGTGGTGCTGGGCATCATCATCGGCGTGGCCATCACCTGGCAGACCCTGCGCGGCGCCATCATGGCCAACATCAAGGAGTTCGCCTCGCTGCGCGCCCTGGGCGTGGGCATGGGATCCTTGCGCCGCATCGTCATGGAGCTGAGCTTCTGGGTCGGGGTGGTCGGCGTGGCCGCCGCCATCGGCCTGACCTGGCTGCTGTCCCTGTTCGCCATGTCCAAGGCGGTCATCATCGCCCTGCCCCTGCCGCTGCTGATCGTGGTGGGCGGCGGTCTGATCGCCATCGCCATGCTCTCGGGCTTCCTGTCCATGGGCATCCTGAAGAAAAGCCAGCCTGCGGACCTGCTGCGATGAACACTATGGCTTTTGGGCACACGAAAGTTCACGGCAAACATGGCGAGTTCGCCATCGAGGCCAAGGGGCTGATCAAGCGGTTCAAGTCCGGCAAGAACTACGTCGAAGTTCTGAAGGGCGTGGATTTCGACGCCCGCCACGGCGACCTGACCATGGTCATGGGGCCGTCGGGATCAGGCAAGTCGACGCTGATCGCCGCCCTGTCCGGTCTGCTGCGCCCCGAGGAAGGTCGCGTCGACGCGCTGGACGTGGACGACATGTGGAAGCTGTCGTCAGGCCGGATCGACAAGTTCCGTCTGGATCACTGCGGCTTCATCTTCCAGGGCTTCAACCTCTTCCCCTCGCTCAGCGCCCTGCAGCAGGTGACGACGGTGCTGAAGTTCCAAGGCCTGACGTCCGATCAGGCCAGGAAGCGCGCGACCCTGGCGCTGGAGGAGGTCGGCCTCGGCCATCGCCTGCACCAACGTCCGGCCGCCCTGTCCGGCGGCGAGAAGCAGCGCGTCGCTATCGCCCGCGCCCTGGCCAAGGATCCTCAGATCCTGTTCGCCGACGAGCCGACCTCGGCCCTGGACGGCGAGAACGGCCAGGTCGTGATCCGCCTGTTGCGACGGGCGGCGACCGAGCACGGCGCCGCCGTCATCTGCGTGACCCACGACCCGCGCCTCGAGGCCTGGGCCGACCGGGTCATCCACATCGAAGACGGCGTGATCATCGACGATCAGCGCCGCACCCCCAATCCCGACGCCGTTCTGGCCTCGCACTGACACCGATCCTCTGAGGACGCCTCACATGCCCGCTTTCCTGAAAAACAAATGGCTCTGGATCGGCCTCGCGCTGCTGATCGTGCTGCTCGTCGGCTTCACCATGGTCCGCTCCGCCGGCGCCGCCAAGAAGGCGGAAGCCGCCGCCGAGGCCGAGAAAAAGGTCGAAAGCCCCTATGCCGCCATCGCCAACGGCAAGGTCGACGTCGAGGGCGGCATCATCCAGATCGCCGCGCGCCGCGGCGGCGTGGTGCGCGAAGTCCTGGTGCAGGAAGGCGACCGCGTGACCGCCGGCCAGATCCTGGCCCGCCAGGAAGACGACGAGCCGCGCCTGGCGCTGCAGACCGCCGCCGCCAATCTGTCGGAAGCCGAGAGCCAGCTGCGCCTGATCAACGTCGACATCGCCACGGCCCAGCGCGAGTACGACCGCCTGCAGAAGCTGGTCTCGACCAACTTCGTCGCCGCCCAGCGCCTGGACCAGGCCCGCGACGCCATCGCCTCGGCCCAGGCGCGGCTCGGCTCGCAGCAGTCGGCTGTGCAGACCGCCCGCGCCCGCCGCGACGAGGCCGCCTACAACGTCGAGCTGACGGTCATTCGCGCCCCCGCTGACGGCCGCATCGTGCGCCGCTACGCCAACCCCGGCGCCGGCGCCTCGACGCTGAACGTGTCGAACATGTTCGATCTGGAGCCCGACGCCCCCCGCATCGCCCGCGCCGAGATCGTCGAGGCCGACATTCCGAACATCACCGCCGATCAAGCCGTGGAGATCACCCCGGAAGGCGACCCGTCGAAGGTCTATGTCGGCAAGGTTCTGCGCCGCGCCGCCGTCTTCGGCGCCCGCAAGCTGGCGTCGGACGACCCGTCGCAACGCACCGACGAGCGCGTGGTCGAGGTGGTGGTCGCCGTCGACGAGGCCCCGCTGCTGATCGGCCAGCGCGTTCTGGTCAAGTTCATGAAACCGGGCGAGACGGCCGGCGCCAAGCGCGACACCAGCATCGCCGGCGTCCCCGCCAACCGCTCGATGCAGACCCCGGCCCGCCGCTAAGCGGCCCGACGGACTGAAACGGAAAGGGGCCTCGCGAGAGGCCCCTTTTTTTTTTACTGTCCAGTCCTCTCCCGTCCCTCCCGACGGCGAAGGGCCTTAATGGATCATGCGCCCGTAAATTCCCCCGACCTCTTCTCCAGCACCGCCGTCACGCCTTCGATGTGGTCGTCGGTCAAATGGGCAAGGGCCTGCATGGCGGCCGACAACTCCAACATCTGATCGAAATTCATGTCGCGGCCCTGACGCAACAGGGTCTTGGCCATGCGCAGGGCCTGGGGCGGCTGGGCGGCGATCTGACCGGCCGTCTCCATCGCCTCGTCCATCAGGGTCTCATGCGGAACGACGCGATTGACCAGCCCCCATTTCTCGGCCGTCTCGGCGTCGATCGAGCGGGCCGTGAACAGCAGTTCGGCGGCGCGATTGTAGCCGATATTGCGGGGCAGCAGCCACGAACCGCCGTCGCCGGGAATGATGCCCAGCTTCATGAAGGGCACGCCGAAGCTGGCGCGGTCCGAGGCGATGCGGATGTCGCCCAGCCCGGCGATGTCGCAGCCCAACCCCATGGCCGGGCCGTTGACCGCCGTCACCAGCGGAATCTCAAGCCCGTAGAGGGCGCGCACGATACGGTGGACGACGCGGCGATAGCGTTCGCGGATGGCGGCGCCCGAGCCCTCGAACAGGTCGCGGCGGTCCTTCATCGCCTTCAGGTCGCCGCCTGCCGAAAAGGCGCGGCCGGCCCCCGTCATCACCACGCAGCGGATCGAAGGATCGGCGTTGACGGCGTCGCAGGCGGCGGCGAAGGCCTCGCCGTCCTCCAGGTCCGGCAGGGCGTTCAGACGGTCCGGCCGATCCAGGGTCCAGACCATGACCGCGCCTTTGCGCTCTTCGACGATCAGACCCATGCCGCGCTTCCTCTTCTCCAATGAAGCTGTGGGTGTCGGCCAGGGCGCGGCGGGATGGCAAGGGCGGAATTGAAAAACCCCGGTCGTTCTGACCGGGGCTTCTGGTTGGATCATCCAGTCTCGCGACTACGCGCGCGGCCGTTTGATCGTTATGGGCACGAAGTTGGACGGATGGCTGACCACGCGGTCGCCTGCGCCGTTCATCTGCTTCGTGTTCACCAGCATCCCGCCGAATAGGGCGAAGGACAGCATGGCGTGCTGGAGATTGCGCTCTTTGTTTTCGTTCATTTTTGGCGTCTCCTTTCGCTGAACGATGAAAGAAGACACGTCGTGCTTATTGGGACTCTCACCCTGTCAGTCGTTTCGCGTCGACGATGAAGATAGCGAAGCTGTGGAAAAAGTCAAGAATTATAGTCCGTTCTCGGACTCATTGTAGCGATAGCGTCACGAATCATGACCGAAGCCCCCGCTCCTCGCCCGCCGCGCCCCGTCGCCAGCCCATGCGTCATGGTCTGCACCGTCGACGGCGCATCGGGCCTGTGCCTGGGCTGTTTCCGCACGCTTCAGGAGATCGCCACTTGGAGCCGGATGACGGACGAGGCCCGCGCCGCCGTCATGACCGACCTGTCGGGCCGCAAGGGGCGGATCGATCCTCGCCTGCTGGGCGAATGAAGACCCTGGGTCGTCAACCTTTCGTTCGCCACGTCGCTTCACCGCATGGGAAGACCAAGCCGGCATAGTCCGCTTCATGATCCGCTTTGACCCGCGCTCCGCTGTCGTTTTCGCCGCCGCCCTGGCGTCGGCGTCGGCGTGCATCGGCGCCCTGATGTGGTGGGAAGGCCCGGCCCAGGCCTATGCCGCCGTGGCCGTGAAGGAGGCGCCGTCGGTGACGCGCGCGGCCGACGGCCACTACTGGGCCGAGGCGACCGTCGAGGGGCGGCCGATGCGGATGCTGGTCGACACCGGCGCCAGCGTGGTGACGCTGAGCCGCGCTGACGCCGATCGGCTGGGCGTGCGGCTGAAACCGCATGACTTCAACCAGACGCTGAACACCGCCTCAGGCCAGGTGCCCGCCGCGCGGGTGCTGCTGACCTCCCTGTCGGTGGCGGGGGTCGAAATGACTTCGGTCGAGGCCCTGGTCGTCGATCGCGACATGCCCGCGGCCCTGCTGGGCATGAGCTTCCTCGGCCGCCTGTCGGCCTTCGAGGCGCGGCCCGACGGCCTGATCCTGAGGGGCTGAACGCGCCTCAGCCGCGCCGGCCGAAGGGCACGACCTTGTTGTCCCGGTCATGGCCGATATCGGCGTCGCCCAGATAGGCGATGCCGGAGCGCACGCACCAGTACCGCACGATCTCCTCCGCCGTCAGACCGAAGTCGGGGTCGTTGACGGTGACGTCCGACACCCGGCCCAGACGGATGCCCGCGACACGGCGGATCGAGGCCTGACCGGTCAGGTGGAACATCATCCGGTCGACGCGATAGAGGGCCTCGGACACCTCTTCCAGCATCAAGACGTGGCCGGTCAGGTCCGGCTCGATCGCCGTGCCGACCAGTTCATTGAGGATGGTCAGGTTGAAGCCGACGGCGGGCCGAGGATCGGTCAGCAGCGACGGCTCCAGCGACGCCGCGTCGCCGCTCCGCAGCCAGTTCACCGCCCGCAGGCCCGCAGCGTCATGGCGCGATCCGTCCGAGGCCATCGGCCCGTGCGCGACATGGGGAAAGCCCGCGCGATACAGCGCCGCCAGCAGGCTGCCCGCGTCAGAATAGCCGAGGTAACGCTTGACGTAGGCGTGGGCGGTCAGCTCGGGGATCACCGCCTCGGCGATGCGGCAGGCGCCGTAGCCGCCGCGCGCGAACCAGACGGCGTCGATCTCGGGGTCGTTGGCGGTCTCGACGAAGGCGCGGGCGCGGGTGGCGTCATCGCCGCCGAAATGGCCGTGCGCCTCGAACAGGGCCGGATGCAGCACCAGCTCGACCTCGCCGCTCGGCCAGGTCGCCGCCGCCCAGGCCCGGATCGCCTCGCCCCGCGCGGGGTCCAGGCGGGAGCTGGCGTTGACGACGCCGATTCGGAACGGTCTGGTCTGCATGGACGGGGTGGCCTCGGGCGCCTCACGTGCTAGTCAGGCTGCCGGACATTCCCCGGTTTCCAGCCCTGAAATCAAGCCGATGAACAAAGACTATTTCTTCTGCGGCGTCGGCGGCTCCGGCATGCTGCCCCTGGCGATGATCGTTCAGGCGCAAGGCAACCGCATCGCCGGCTCCGACCGCGCCCTGGATCAGGGCCGCACGCCGGACAAGTTCGACTGGCTGCGCGCCCACGGCGTGACCCTGCACCCGCAGGACGGATCGGGCGTGGTCAGCAAGGATCAGGTGGTCGTCGCCACCGGCGCCGTCGAGGACACCGTGCCCGATATCGGCGCGGCCAAGCGCGTCGGCGCCCTCATCAAGACCCGTCCCCAGCTGCTCAGCGAACTGTTCAACGCGGCTCCGACCTCGATCGGCGTGGCGGGCACCAGCGGCAAGTCCACCATCACCGGCATGATCGCCTGGATCCTGGATCAGGCGGGCCGCACACCGACCGTGGTCAACGGCGCCGTGATGAAGAACTTCGCCGACGCCGACCACCCGTTCGCCAGCGCCCTGATCGGCGGAGCAAATGATGAGAATGGCCTGTTCGTCGCCGAGGTGGACGAGAGCGACGGCTCCATCGCCCGCTATGACCCGACCGTGGCGGTCGTCTCCAACATCTCGCTGGACCACAAGTCGATGGAGGAGCTGCGCGACCTGTTCGGCGGCTTCGTCGGCCGGGCGACGACGGCGGTGCTGAATCTCGACAACCCCGAGACGGCGGCGCTGGCGCAAACCCTGGAGACGGGCAAGGCGATCACCTTCGCCCTGGGCGAGGAAGAGGCCGATCTGTCAGCGCACGACCTGCAACCGCTGCCCACCGGCATGACGTTCGAGTTTCGCGTGCGCGGCGAGGCGGCGCGAGCCGCGCGGCTGAACGTGCCGGGCGCGCACAATGTCGCCAACGCCCTGGCGGCGCTGGGCGCAGTCAAGGCGCTGGGCGTCGGCATGGATCAGGCGGTCGCGGCGCTGGAGACCTTCAGCGGCATCCGGCGGCGGCTGGAGGTGGTGGGCGCGCGAAACGGCGTCACCGTCATCGACGACTTCGCCCACAACCCGGACAAGATCGCCGCCACCATGAAGACCCTGCATGCCTTCGACGGACGGTTGCTGATCCTGTTCCAGCCGCACGGCTTCGGCCCGCTGAAGCTGATGCAGCGCGAGTTCATCGAAGGCTTCGCCGGTCTGATGCGCCGTGACGACGTGCTGCTGATGCCCGAGCCAGTCTACTACGGCGGCACCACCGACCGCAGCGTCGGCAGCGAGGACATCGCGGCGGGCGTGCGCGCGGCGGGCCGTCAGGCGCAGGCCCTGGCCACCCGCGCCGACTGCGGCGACCGCATCGTCGAGATCGCCCAGCCCGGCGACCGGATCGTGGTGATGGGCGCGCGCGACGACAGCCTGTCGACCTTTGCGGCCGAACTGCTGGCTCGCCTCTGATCATCCGCTCTCGGATTATCTGTAAGATTAGCCTTGCAAAACATTCACTTCCGGCAAATCGCCTGTTAAGCGCCCTGGCCTAACCCTGCTCGCGCAAAACGCAGGGGGCGGCTGGGAATGGCCAGAATCGGAGATTTCGTGGACGCCTCGGCGCCCATGGCGCCGGACGCGCCAGGGGCGGACGCCCTCGCCCGTTTCGAGGCCGAGCCCGAGACCCTGGTCATCGCCGTAGCCGACGCCGACGGACACCCCGTCGGCCTGATCGAGCGCAACGCCTTCACCCTGAAGCTGGCCGCCGAGTTCGGCCGCGCCCTTTACGCTCGACGCCCGATCTCGGCCCTGATGGACCCTGATCCGATGATGGTCGAAGCCGACGCCTCGGCCGATGTCCTGTTCGCCTCAATGGATACGGCGGGGCTCGGCGCCTTGTTGAAAGGGTTCATCGTCGTCTCGCGCGGCCGCTATGTCGGGGTCGGAGCCGGGCTGCACGTGCTTCAGGCCGGGGTGGCGATCCACAAGCGCCGCGCCGAGGCCATGGCCGAGCTGGCCCAGAACCTGGTCCGCGCCGAGGCCGAGGCCCGCGCCTCCAGCCGGGCCAAGTCCGAATTCCTGGCCGTGATGAGCCATGAGATCCGCACGCCCCTGAACGGCGTGCTGGGGGTGGCCGCCCTGATGGAGCGCCAGCTGACGCAGGAGGATCTGCGCCCCCACGTCCGCACCATTCTGGACTCCGGCGCCAGCCTGCTGCGCCTGCTGACCGATGCGCTGGACATGTCCCGCGCCGAAGCCGGGATGCTGACGCTGGAGCCCGCCCCTCTGGACCTTCAGGCGGTGACGGCGGACCTGTCGGCCCTGTGGAGCCCTCGCGCCGAAGAGAAGGCGCTGGACCTGCGCGTCCACGGCGATCTGCGCGCCGCGCGCTGGATCATCGGCGACGAGATGCGGCTGAAGCAGCTGTTGAACAATCTGATCGGCAACGCCCTGAAGTTCACGGAAGACGGCGCCGTCGAGGTGCGCGTGGACACGGCGCTAGAGGACGGACAGGTGTGTCTGTCGGCGACGGTCGACGACAGCGGACCCGGCGTCAGCGAGGACGCCGCGCGCGCCATCTTTGAACCCTTCAACACCGGCGAAGCGGGCCGCCAGGGCGCGGGCGCGGGGCTGGGTCTGGCCATCTGCCGCCAGATCATAGACCGCATGGACGGGCGCCTGGCGGTCGAACGATCACCCCAGGGCGGGGCGCGCTTCCGCTTCGAGCTGCGCCTGCCGCTGGCCGAGGCCGATGGACGCCGCAACGACGGCGCCATGGCCGATCCCACCGCCCACCCCACCCTGCACGTCCTGGTGGTGGACGACAACGCCGCCAATCGCTTTGTGGCGGGCAAGGTGCTGGAGTTGTTCGGCTGCACCCACGAAACAGCCGAGAACGGTCGTCAGGCGGTCGAGTGCGCGACGACGGCGCCCTTCGACCTGATCCTGATGGACGTGAAGATGCCGGTGATGGACGGGGTCGCCGCCACCCGCGCCATCCGCGCCCTGCCCGGCCCCGCGTCCGCCCTGCCGATACTTGCGCTGACGGCCAACGCCGACCCGCGCGACGAGGCGGACTATCTGGCGGCGGGAATGGACGGGGTGGCGCAGAAGCCGATCCAGCCTGAGGCCCTGCTGAACGCCATCCGCCTGGTCCTGTCGCGCGAACAAACCGCTCAGGCCGCCTGACTGGATCAGCGGCGCCGATAGTCGCAGTTGCAAGTCATTTGCATTTCATGGCAAGGCCAGGGCGTGACCGACGCCGCCGCCTCTTCCGTCAAGCCCGCCGCCCAGCCGAAGGCCAAGGCCGCACGGCCGCCTGCGCGCGCCTTCTGGTTGAGGCAGTTGCAAAGCTGGCACTGGATTTCGGCGGCGGTCAGCATGATCGGCCTGCTGCTATTCGCCGTGACGGGCGTCACCCTGAACCACGCCGCACAGATCCCGGCCGAGGCCGTGGTGCGCGAACAGACCGCCGTCCTGCCCGTCCCGCTGCTAGCGCGGCTGGCGACGTTTCCGCAGGAGACGACCGATCCCGCGCCCGACGCTGTGGCGCGCTGGGCGGACGCGGCCTTCGACGTCCGCATCGCCGGAAAGCCGACCGAGACGACGGCCGAGGAAATCTACGTCGCCCTGCCCATGCCCGGCGGGGACGCCTGGCTGACCATCGACCGGGCGACGGGCGAGGCCCTGCATGAAAAGACCACGCGCGGCTGGGTCGCCTGGCTCAACGACCTGCACAAGGGCCGCAACACCGGCGCGGCCTGGTTCTGGTTCATCGACGTCTTCGCCGTCGCCTGTATCGTCTTCACCCTGACGGGGCTGGGCCTGTTGTGGCTGCACGCCTGGCGGCGGCCCCTGACCTGGCCGCTGGTCGGGCTGGGGCTGCTGATCCCTGTCGTGCTCGCCCTGTTCTTCATCCATTGAGGAGCCGCCTCATGCGTCCGCTTCCCCTGATCCTGACCGCTGCGGGTCTTTCAGCGGCCGCCGCGCCTGCCCTGGCCGCCGATTTGTCGGTGTCGATCGAGCTGCCGCGCATCAACAGCGCCGCCTATCACCGCCCCTATGTCGCCGTGTGGATCGAAAAGCCGGATCAGAGCGCGGTCCAGACCCTGGCCGTCTGGTATCACCCCGGCAGCCGCAACAGTCAGGGCGACGGCACAGACTGGCTGAGGGATTTGCGCGCCTGGTGGCGCAAGGGCGGCCGGGCCATGGCCATGCCCGCCGACGGAATCTCCGGCCCGACCAAGGCCCCCGGCCGCCATGCCGTCAACGTGCCCGGCGCGCGCCTGCGGAACCTGCCCGCCGGGCAGTACACGCTGGTCGTCGAGGCGGCGCGCGAGATGGGCGGGCGCGAGTCCGTGCGCGTGCCCTTCCGCTGGGGCGCGGCCAATACGGCCTCCGGGACGGGATCATCCGAACTGCGCGCCGTGCGCGTCGCCGTGACCCGCTGAACGATCCCAGTCATAAGGGGCCTTCGTCTCTTTCAGCCAGACCGTTGCGCCGCCCATGAAACGATCCGCCTCCGCCCCCTCGCCGATCCTGATCGGAGGGCCGGACGACAGCCGACGCGACGACCGCGTTCTGATCCCGCCCATGACCGGCGCGCCCGAACGGCCGCCCAGCGACCTGATCTGGTCGCTGTCGGGGAAGACCATGGGCACGGCCTGGTCGGTGCGGCTGGTTCCGCCGCCGGGCGCCGCCCAGGGCGATTTCGCGACGGCGATCGAGGAAGAACTGGCCCGCATCGTCGCCGTCTTCAGCCCGTGGGAGGTCGACAGCGAGATCTGCCGTTTCAACGCCGCCCCGGCCGGAACCTGGGCTCTGTCGGACGACTTCTGGGCCCTGTTGACCCAGGCGCTGGATCTGGCCGACGACGTCAACGGCGCGGTCGATCCCAGCCTGGGCGCCCTGATCGACCTGTGGGGCTTCGGCCCGCCGGGACCGCGCTCGGTCCTGCTGCCCCTGCCGTCCGACGAAGAGATCGAGGCGGCGCGCGCCGTCTCGGGCTGGCAGAAGCTGCGGCTGCACCGCGAAGCTCAGGCGGCGATCCAGATCGGCGGCATGAAGCTGGACTTCTCGGGCATCGCCAAGGGCCATGCGGTCGATCGCGTCTCGGACCGGCTGAGCGCCCTGGGCGCGACCTCGCACCTGGTCGAGATCGGGGGCGAGCTGAAGGGACGCGGCGTCAAGCCCGACGCCCAACCCTGGTGGGTCGAGATCGAAGCCGTCGCCGGATCGCCCGCGCCGCGCACGGTCGCCGCCTTGCTCGACCTGGCCATGGCGACTTCGGGCGACGGGCGCCGCGCCTTCACCCATGGGGGGCGGCTCTATTCGCACACCCTGGACGGCGCGACGGGGCGGCCGGTCGACAACGGCCTGGCCCAGGTCACGGTCTTCGACGCCTCGGCCATGCGCGCCGACGCCCTGGCCACGGCGCTGACCGTGCTGGGACCGATCGAGGGGCCCGAACTGGCCGAGGCCCTGGGCCTGGCCGCTCATTTCACCGAACGCACGCCTGACGGCCTGATCGAGCGCATGACCCCCGCCTTCGCCGCCATGCTGGACGACGCCTGAGGGAGCGTCAGACCTCCGACCAACGCCGCAGCAGGTTGTGATAGACGCCGGTCAGCTCGATCACCGCCGCGTCCTTCGGTCCTTTGTTCAGATTGACGCGCTGGATCGCCACGTCGAGGCGGAACAGGTTCTCGCGGTCAGCGTCGTCGCGGATCAGGCTCTGCAGCCACATGAAGCTGGAGACGCGCGCGCCGCGCGTCACGGGCGTCACCCGGTGCAGGCTCTTGGACGGATAGAGAACCAGATCGCCCGCCGGCAGCTTGACCGACTGGGCGCCGTACATCTCCTCGATGATCAGTTCGCCGCCGTCATAGTCCTCAGGCTCCGACAGGAAGAGGGTGGCCGACAGATCGCTGCGAATGCGATGGCCGTCGCGTTGGCGGATGGCGTTGTCGACGTGAGTGCCGAACTCGCCGCCGCCCTCATAACGGTTGAACAGGGGCGGAAAGATCGTGTGCGGCAGGGCCGCCGAGACGAACATCGGATTGGCGTTCAGCGCCTGGACGACCAGGGCCGACACCTCGCGCGCCTGGGCGCTGTCCTCGGGCAGTTGCTGATTGCGCTTGGCCGTCGCCGACTGATGGCCCGAGGTCATGTTGCCGTCGGCCCAGGGTCCGGCGTCCAGCGTCCGACGCAGGGCCTTCACCTCGGCCTTGGTGAAGACTTCGGGGATGTGCAGCAGCATAGCTCTCTCACCGTCTGGAAACGCATCGGCCCCGCCGCTCGAACGAACGACGGGGCCGACATGATGGCGCGAAACGCGGCCTCTTAGTAGCGGACGTTCAGCGTCAGGATCGCCTGGCGCGCCGGGGCCACATCGGCGTGGTGCACGCCGTTGGTGCGGATGATGTACTCCTCATCCCCGGCGTTCTGGACGTTCAGCTGCAGCGAGGCGCGGTCGTTGATGTCGTAAGAGGCGAACAGGTCGACGCGGGTGTATTCCGGCGCATAGACGCGGTTGGCGCCGCCGCCGGCCCCGCCCTGGTTCCCGCCCCAGGACTTGGAGACGTAATAGACGCCGCCGCCCAGGCTCAGCTTCGGCAGGACGCGGTAGGTGGTGAACAGGCTGGCGCTGTGCTCGGGCGTATTGGCCAGCGGATCGCCCAGGTTGACGCTGCTATAGGCGCCGCGCACCAGTTCGGAGTCCATCCAGGTGTAGCCGCCGAAGACCTGCCACTTGTCGGTGATGTTGCCCGACACGCCCAGCTCCACGCTCTGCACCCTGGTCTCGCCCGCCTGCTCGAACAGGCCCGGCGCCACTTCGATGGCCGCGTCCTTGCGCGTCAGGTGAAACAGGGCGCCGCTGAGCGCCAGACGGTCGTCGAACAGATTGGCCTTGGCGCCGATTTCGAAGCTCTCGGTCTGCTCCGGATCCAACACCGTGCTGGCCAGGTTGCCGCTGCCTACGCCACCGACGCCGTTCTGATCGCCCGCCGAGATCGTGGGCGGCGTCGAAGCGGTCGAGAAGGAGGCGTAGACGCTGCTGTTCGCCGTCGGCTTGTAGACCAGACCCACCTGATAGTTGACGAAGTCCCAGTCCGCCTCGCGCATGACAGGCGCCGTAGCGCCGCGCGGCAGCTCCGTGCCTTCGACGTCATAGCGGTCGTAGCGCAGGCCCAGGTTCAGCTTCCACCGCTCGCCCAGGCTGACGGAATCAAAGGCGTAAAGCCCCAGCGCATCCGTGTCCGAATAGG
This sequence comes from Brevundimonas sp. ZS04, assembly GCF_001956865.1. Lineage (NCBI taxonomy): Bacteria > Pseudomonadati > Pseudomonadota > Alphaproteobacteria > Caulobacterales > Caulobacteraceae > Brevundimonas > Brevundimonas sp. ZS04. The sequence continues at coordinate 1,733 of NZ_MTHE01000020.1, read as the reverse complement.
TCTCGGTCCCGCGCGTGATCGTGCCCGTCCACGGGTCGTTCGGGTTCGGCGCATAGACCTGGATGCAGTCCAGCCCCGTCAGCGGCGCCGGGCAGGCCGTGCCGGTCAGGGTCGTGACATTATAGGAAGCGTTGCGGTTCTTCTCGCGCGCCAGCTCCAGACCGACGTCGAAGTCATGCTTGATCGAACCGGTCAGGAAGGAGCCGTGCAGGTCGGTGACGTTGGCCAGGGTCTCGGCCGGGTTCCAGCGCGACTTCAGGCCCCGCTTCATCCACCAGACGCCGTTGATCTGCTGAGCCGCGCCGCCGTCGCCGGGGTTGGTGACGACATAATCGTTCAGCGTCTGCGAGTAGCGGGTGACGTTGCGCAGGGCCAGGGTGTCGCTGAAGCGATGCTCGACCTCCAGCGTCAGGCTGTCGACCGTATTGTTCAGATAGTCGCGCGCCTTCAGGCCGTAGAAGCTGTCATAGGGCACGTCCAGCACGCCCGAGGCGTCCGGGCGCGGCCCGGTCGCCCCGCCCAGCTTGGTGTAGAGCGGGACGCCGTAGTCGGGCGTCTGATTGCTGTCGAGATGGTAGTAGCTGACCGTCAGCATCGTCGGCGCGCCCAGGCCCACGGCGACCGCAGCCCCGACGCCCCACTTGTCGAAGTCGACGCCGTTGCGGCCCGGCACGTCGCCCTGCGAGGCCATGACGTTCAGGCGCATGGCGGCGGTCGGACCGACCTGCCAGTTGGCGTCCACCGCGCCGCGCAGATAGTCGTCCGTGCCGACGCCGGCCGAGCCATGGACGAAGTTGGTCAGACGCGGCGACTTGGAGCCCAGATTGATGCTGCCGCCGCCCGAACCGCGACCCGAGTAAACGGAATCGGCGCCCTTGATGACCTCGACCTGCTCCAGGTTGAAGACCTCGCGCTGCTGGCCGCCGGTGTCGCGGATGCCGTCGACGAAGATGTTGTTGCCCGACGCCTGACCGCGGATGAAGGGCCGGTCGGCCAGGGGCTGCCCGCCTTCGCCCGCGCCGAAGGTGATGCCCGGCGAGGTGCGCAGGATGTCCTGCAAGGAGGTGGCGGCGGTCTGTTCGATGATCTGCTGCGGGATCACCGTCACGGTGCGCGGCGTATCGACCAGAGGCGTGACGAACTGCGGGTCTTTCGGCTCGCGCTTCACGCGATGGCCGTGCACGTCCACCGTGCCCAGGTTGGTGGCGTCCTGACTGATCACCCCATCGGCGGGCGCGGCCTCGTCAGTCGCCGCGATCGCGGGCGCGGCGCACAGCATCCCGGCGGCGCTGGACGCGAACAGGAGCGCCTTGAGGGCGGCGGAGCGGGTGTCGGACATGAGGAGGAACCGGCCATTGATTGAGACCGGCTCGCATTAGCACCATTTCAGGGTGCGACAATCTGACTCCTGCGACTAAATCGCACTTGCGGATCAGGTGTCACACGCAGGTCACACCTGGGGCTTGGCGACCGCCTTGATCGACACTGTCGGATCGGCCAGCAGGGCGTCGTCCACCGCCGTCCCCTTCCCGATCAGCATCCGCCCGCCCATGAAGTCGGCCGGGGCGTTGACCGCCTCCACCGCCACGATCCTGTCGCCGCTCAGATGGAAAACCGAGAAAGCGCCGCCGGCTAGGTCGCCGCGCACCAACTGCCGGTCGGCGTCGAAGGGCACGCCCGCGATCTGCAGCTTGACGTCATACTGGTCGGACCAGAACCACGGCACTTCCGGC